>NZ_JBFNXR010000020.1:0-6373 GCF_040813635.1 Novosphingobium rhizovicinum
TCCTCACATGAGGGCTTCCACGTCAAGGCATGGCATCATGATGACATTGTGCATCTCCAAGTTCGTAAACGGTATCCGAGGTCCGAGCCCGATTGCATGACGCGGCTCGGCGTCCGAGCCTGATCAACCTCACATCCGGTCGCCGTTCGAAGCGGCTGCACCACTATCCCGCTTTCGGCGGGCAAGGGCTCAGAAGGACGAGACCATTCTTGTAGACGGCTTGCTTGGAGCCATGGACTACCACGGTTCGTCCCCCTGGATCCGTCAGGGCTGATCGGGCCCTGGGGATGGAAGTAACTTTACAGTCGTGTTTGCGTTAGGCGGCTTTCATAGTGGCACCCTCAATGACGACACCGAACGTCACATATTTCCAAAACGCGACGAGAAGCTTGCGTGCAAGGGCAACGATCGTCGTCGCCTTGCGCCTACCCGCATTCTGGCTGACCCGTTCGCGGAACCAGCGGCTTAGCGTTGAGTCCGGCTGGTGGCGTAGCCAAAGCCATGCGAGTTGCACCATCGCCGTTCGAAGGCGTGGATTGCCCGCCTTCGAGATGCCTTGCTCACGGTTGATCGAGCCGCTTTGCCAGGGGCTCGCAGCCAGGCCCGCATAGGATGCGACCTGTCTGCGATTGGCAAAATGCCGGGACAGACATTCGGTATGGATAATCGTCGCGAATTCCGGCCCGATCCCCTTGATGCCGAGCAACATCGCCGTGGGGTTGGTCATGACTTCCTTGTCCTGCGCCAGGATCGCGTCGCGCTCGACCTCGACTGCCTTGATCTGTTCGATCAGCAGTTCGAGGCGGCCGAGTTCGCGAAGAAGCTGGGCTTTGATGTGTGTGGGCAGATCGCGTCCGTCTCCTGTGCGCAGCTCTTCAAGCCGTTCGCGGCGATCACGGCGCCCGGGCTCATACCCTCGAATCCCCTGGCTAAAGAGTAAACCCTTGATACGATTGATGTGCAGCGTTCGTTCGTCGACCAGTATCTTGCGTTCGCGGCCGATCCTGCGGCGATCTTCGTCCTGCGGGGTTGGAACCCGCACCATCGAGCAGACGCGCGGCTCGCCTCGCTTGTAGGCCAACAGCGTCCGGATCAGGGTCTCACCGTCGATCCGGTCGGTCTTCGCCCGCCGGCGCTTACGAGAGACGGCAATCGAGGCAGCGTCCACGATGTGGCTTTCGATCCAATCCTCGTGGTCCAGTGAACGGTGCAGCCAGAAGCCATCAAGTCCAGCTTCCTGGATCGACACGATCCGATAGAGCCTGCCTGTCCGGGCCAGCGCCTTGTCGCGAAGTTCGCCGATACGGGCGAACAGCCCAGCAATGTCGCCGCCGTCCACCGTGTGCCGGGACATTTTATCGGCGGCACCTGGCGATAGCGAAGTTACCAGCCATGTTGATTTGCTCAGTTCCAACGAGACGAAAATTGCGTCAAGCTCGACACGGATGGCGGCCGGCGCTGCAGATTGTTCAGCTGTGACAGGCATGATTGATCTCCAGAGAGTTCAGTAACCCCGCTCTGCCACAGCGCAGGTCGCTCTCCACACCCTCATGGGATCTTGAAGCGAAGCGTGACCCCGGTCTCGTCGAAGCTGATCAACCTTCGGTTCGAGATGGCAACCCGGTGAGTGTAGCGTGACAGGTAGGCCAGCACGGCTTCGGGGCCGGCAAAAGGCGCTTTGGCATAGACCACCCAACGCTTCTTACGGACAGGAGCGATATGCCGCAGGAAGGCCCGCTGTTCGGTGAGCGGGGCAAGCGATCCGAAGAAGGCAAGCTTGCCGGCTTGGTGCATCTGGATCAGTCGGGTGAGGAAGAGGCGGCGGAACAGCGCACCAAGAACCCGCACCGGCAGTAGGAAGGCAGGGCGCGCCGATATCCATCGCGAGCCGTCCGACGCTATGCCGCCGCCCGGCACGACCATGTGGACGTGCGGGTGATGCGTCAGGGCTGAACCCCATGTATGGAGCACGGCGGTGATCCCGATCCTGGCACCGAGATACTTGGGATCGGCGGCGATCGTCAGCATCGTCTCCGACGCTGCCCGGAACAGCAGATCATAAACCATGGCCTTGTTCTGGAAGGCGATAGCGGCGATCTGCGCCGGGAGCGTGAAGACCACATGGAAGTAGCCGACGGGCAGTAGATCGGCCTCCCGGGCGGCCAGCCAGGTTCGTGCGGCTGCGCCCTGGCACTTGGGGCAGTTCCGATTGCGACAGCTGTTATAGGCGATCCGCCAATGCCCGCAGTCTTCGCAGGCTTCGACGTGACCGCCAAGGGCTGCGGTGCGGCAGTTCTCGATCGCCGTCATCACCTTGAGCTGGGCAAGGCTCAGGCGCCCGGCGTGGGCAATCCGGTACGCGGGTCCAGCAGCGCGGAAGATGTCTGCCACCTCGAGCGAGGTGCGCAACGGCTCAGCCGTCTGGCGCCACTGTTGGCTCGGGGAGCTTCACCAATCTGTCGAGCGGACTGATAACAGCGCGGACCGTTCGGGTGGCGACCGTGGTGTAGAAGGCGGTGGTCTCAAGGTTCGCATGCCCAAGCAGCGCTTGGATGATGCGGATATCGACGCCGTCCTCCAGCAAATGCGTGGCGAAGCTATGTCGCAGGGTGTGTGAGCCGACCCGCTTGGTGATGCCGGCCGCCTCTGCAGCATCGACAACGATGCGATGAAGTTGCCGAGTGCTGAGCGGCTTGAGGTAGTGCATCCCCGGGAACAGCCAGCCATCGGCATGCATGACGCCCTGCTGCCGGCCAACCGTCCACCACTCGCGCAATAAGGTAAGCAGGTCAGCGGGCAGGAGCGCATTGCGATAGCGCCCGCCTTTACCGCGCTCCACCCGCAGGAGCATACGCTTGCTGTCGACATCGCGGACCTTGAGCATGGTCACCTCGGCGGCACGCAAGCCAGCGCCATAAGCTACGGACAGCGCCGCTTTGTGCTTGAGGCAGTTGGTCGCTCCAAGTAGCTGCGCAACCTCGTCACGACTGAGGACAATGGGCAAGGAACGAGGGTTCTTGACCGCATAGAGCTTGCGGGAAAGATCGGGTCGATCAATCGTGTGCGTGAAGAAGAAGCGCAGCGCAGAAACGATACTGTTCATGGTCGGGATGCCCAGACCGGCATCGCGTTGTTCGACCTGGAACCGCCGTAGGTCCTCCACCGTGGCGGTATCCGGAGGGCGTCCAAGATAGGTGGCAAAACGCGCGACATGGCGAACATAGTCGAACTGGGTCTTGCGGGCGAACCGCCGCAGGTTCATGTCTTCGATCATGCGCTGGCGCAGTGAACTGACAGGGGCATCAGAAGGGCTGTTGGTCATCGTACGACTCCTTGGTTGAAAGGAGCCACGATCGTCTGCCTGCATAGCGCAGAGCTCAACTCTGACGAAGATCTCAGATCCTCAGACAGACTTCAAATCAGGCGCCAATCCCGCGCCAGCGGGTTCGTACTCGTCCCAGACGCGGCGTTCGCAACGGGCGGCACCCGCAACGGGCGGCACCCGACCAGACGCGGTCACTCAGATCGGCCACCAGGGACATCCGCTCCAGACGAAAGCGGCCGATTTTTCGTTCCGAAGCGGACGATCAGCAATGCACCCCACTTTCGGCGTTCGTCGCATCCAACTGCACTTCTGGATGCGGCCGTCCAATACGCAGAGGTATGGGGGGCGGTCACATCGTCAAGGTCGGCAAGCAGCGCAGTTACGCGCTGGCACCCATCCGCTGGGTTCCATTTTTCCGTTCGCTTTCGTCTGTCATGGTGGCACGATGAACTGATGCACTGGCTCTCATCACATAATCATTCCGAATTTTTGGCTTGTCCGCAGCTAATCCGCTTTGAGCACGGCAAGGGCCGCGACGGCTTTGAACCGACTCTTTTAATAAAGGGCAGCACGCTTCTTTTGAAATATGTTGTCCTCGGTGCGCGCATGCAGCTTGCATTCGCTATCTGTGAAGGGCGCTTACTCTATGCGCTCAAAGTCTGCGACGACGGCAACAACGGTGGCATTCTTTGGTCGATTGCCGAGCGCGAGCCAGAATTGAACGGAATTCGCGGATTGGTGCGCGGTGAACCGCTAGTTTTGTTCCTGTTTAACGAACTAGCCGTCAACGTCGCCTGGAATGACATGCCCCAAGTGGGCGAGCTGGACCGTCTTTCAACGTGGGCAAACAGCGCTGCGATAGATCATGTGGACCACGCAGCAATGCAGGCAACGGTGAAGCCGATGATCGATCGGCTTCACCAGTCCGGCTTAAGCGATCACGAATGGTTAGTCTTGGAAGTTGGCGGACAGTCCGACTGGAAGGCCGTCCATAACCACTTCGTGACGGGCGCGTCGTCCAGCATGATCGACCTTTTCGACAGCGATGAAGGCAATCAGCAGGAGCAACTTGTTGTTTGGCTTACCAACAATCTTCAGCCATCAGGTGTTCATCACAGCCCACAGGTCCCTAAAGCACGAGGAACACGAGAGCTAACTGACGTGTTATTGCACTACGAATCTCGCAATGTTTTGATAGAGTCAAAGACCCTCTCTATTCTTGCGCGTGATCGCATGCCGAATAGACTAAAGTTGGTTCGCGATACTAGCGGTCATGTTGAAAAAGCATTCAAGCAGCTACGCGGAGCAATACGAGCTATTAAATCTGGCCTTGCTGTAACTAGTTCTGAGGGTGACACTCTAACCGTCGAGCGAGATAATTCAAATCACGCTATCGTTCTCATTCCCGAATTGAGCCTCGTTGACGATCCGGCAACCTACAGCCTGCAATTTATAAAGGAATTTATCGAGGCTACCGGCAGCTTTCCTCATCTGCTCGACATTTCGGAGCTCCTTCGCATGGTCCAAGCAGCAGAGATGATCTCAGCAAGAAATCCGACGACCACTCCGATCATGGCGTTCGATTACTACTTGGCGGAACGCATGAAAGCGGCGGTGGCTAATAGAACGCTACGTTTCGAGATGTTGTTACGCTTCACTGATAACGGAATATAGTCAAGCTAAGGCAGTTCAAGTCGCAGGATGAGGGGCCTCGAATTTACGCTTGTCAGTGACGTTCGGCCAACGCGGCCGCTCGAAGTTGAACAATGCCTACACTCCTTCACCTGAATCGTGTGGCGTCTTGTACTCTAATGAAGGCAAATTGAACGCTTCTAGTCTAGGACACCAGATAGTCGGCAAGTGCGACATTGTCTGATACCAACTTGCGTTGAGGTTGACTCACGAAGGGGATTCCCAAGGCGGTGAAAGTCTGAATCATTGGCGTCCTGCATCAGGAGGACGCGATGATGGGACAGGCGATCGACTTGCGGGAGGATTTCGACGGACCGGCGTTGCGGCGCCTGGCTCGTTTGTCGAAGAGCGCGCCCCAGGCGCGGCGGCTGTTGGCTGTGGCACAGATCTACGATGGGGGCAGCCGGAGCGAGGCGGCAAGGATTGGCGGCGTTACCCTGCAGATCGTGCGCGATTGGGTAATGAGGTTCAATGCCAGCGGTCCTGACGGGCTGCTGGACGGCAAGGCTCTAGGCAGACGATCGATCCTGAATGACGCGCAGCGCGGGGCACTGGTCGAAGCCGTCGAGCGCGGGCCGATCCCGGCAATCCATGGCGTCGTGCGCTGGCGGCTAATCGACCTGGTGCAGTGGTTGCACGAGGAGTTCGCGGTGTCGCTCGACGAGACCACCGTCAGCCGCGAACTCAAGAAACTGGGCTATGTGAAGCTGACGGCCCGGCCTCGTCACCATACGCAGAACGAACTGGCCATGGAGGCGTTCAAAAAAGGGGCTTTGCCGCCGAAGTGGCAAAGGTCAGGGCGACACTCCCGCAAGGCACACCCATAGAGATCTGGTTTCAGGACGAGGCCCGCGTCGGCCAGAAGAACACAATCACGCGCCGCTGGGCGCAGCGCGGCACCCGGCCCTCGGCGCCCAAGGACCAGCGCACCAAATCAGCCTACATCTTCGGAGCCATCTGCCCCGAACAGGGCAAGGGTGCCGGGCTGGTCCTGCCCTTCTGCAACACCGAGACAATGACGCTGCACCTGGCCGAGATCGCGCTCGCCGTCGCGCCGGGCGCGCATGCTGTGGTGCTGATGGATCAGGCCGGGTGGCACATGACCGGAAAGCTCGAGGTACCTGCCAACATCAGCATCGTTGCGCTGCCGGCCAAATGTCCAGAGCTGAACCCGGTAGAGAACGTTTGGCAGTTCATGCGCGACAATTGGCTGTCGAACCGCATCTTCACCTCCCACGACAACATCGTCGATCATTGCTGCGAAGCTTGGAACAGGCTCGTCGATCAGCCTTGGCGCATCATGACCATCGGCCGGCGCCAATGGGCACGTCGGTTCTAATCAGTGCAGGTTGGTAT